>NZ_JBZDPU010000041.1:0-8514 GCF_058270075.1 Mycobacterium shunyiense
TCCGTACGGGCCCGGACCCACGATCTGGGGTTCGGCGAGCTCTGCGGTGTAGCTGAACTCCGGCTCCAATTTCACTGTTGGACCTCCATTTTCAAGCGGGGCTGCTTTCAGCGCCGCGGTGGATCTGAGAGTGCACCACGAGTTGGTGATAGTCAACACATTGTCGATTTATTGCTTGACTTCGCTGAAGTGGGGCCGGTTTTTAAAAGTAGACAGTGTGTTGACTACAATCGACTGTGAGTCTAGTCTCAACTTTGCCAAGGCCGTGACACCGGACACCGACGCGCGGCGCACAACGACGAAAGAGGATTGACATGGCCACGAGAGCGGACGTCGACCAGATCCAACCGTCAACTTCACGCGATGGTGAGAGCTACGTCTCCCACCGTGACGACATCCACTTCAACATGACCGGTGACTTCATGACCGGGGTGGATTTCTGGATTCATGCGACCGGTGAGACCACGAACGGTCAGCTGATCGTCATCGAGACCAACTGGGTGCGTGGTACCGAACCGGTCTGGCACATCCACCACCGAGAAGAAGAGGGCTTCTTCGTGATGGACGGCGAGATCAAGATTCACACCGAAGCCGGTTCGTACAACGCCAAGAAGGGCCAGTTCGTCTGGGGGCGTAAAGATCAGCGGCACACCTATGAGGTCGTCGGCGACGAAGCCCGGATTCTCGTGGTGTTCGTCCCGGGGCCCGACAGCTCGGGTTTCGAGCCCAACGGTGGTATCGACAAGTACTTCTACGAAGCGCGCGATCGTGAGCTCCGGACACCCGAGCAGCTGCAGGCCGAGGTCGAAAACCTGAAGGTCAACTACGGCCTGGAGATGTTCCCCGAAATTCCGCATCCCCGCCAGAACGCGTGAGCGTGGTTGTCGTTTCGGATATTCCGCATTACTGAACCATTGGAGTTGCTGTGACCATCGATGTATCTCTTGACACCGTTCCACATTGGATCGGCGGCGCGGCCGTCTTCTCGGCGGAAGGATCGCGAGCCGAGATCCATGATCCCGCTACGGGGCGCGTGATCGGGACCGTCGTGCTGGGCGGTGCCGATGCCGTCGACGACGCTGTCGTCAGTGCGCGCGCTGCGGCGGAGGCCTGGGCCGACACCCCCGGCCCAGCCCGCGCAGCGATACTGCATCGCTTCCGGGTTTTGCTGCACGAGCAGGTGGACGACCTGGCGTCGATCATCACGGCCGAACAGGGCAAGACGCTCGCAGACGCCCGGGGAGAGCTGGCACGCTCGATCGAAGCCGTCGACGTGTCGCTTTCGGTGGTGCAGCAACTCAAGGGAGAGTACGCCGAGCAGGTTGCCAATGGGGTCGACACGTACTCCTTCCGGCAACCGCTCGGTGTATGCGCCGGCATCACGCCGTTCAACTTTCCGGTCATGGTGCCGGTGTCGATGTTCGCAGCCGCCATTGCGTGCGGGAACGCGTTCGTGCTCAAGCCAAGTGAGCAGGTGCCGTCGGCAGCGGTGCGGTTGGCGCAGATCGCGAGCGAAGCAGGATTGCCCGACGGCGTGCTGAATGTTGTGCACGGCGGTGTGGAGGCAGCCGAGGCACTCATCGACCACCCCGATGTCGCGGCGGTGTCGTTCGTCGGGTCCACCCCGGTCGCACGTGCGATCTACCGGCGCTCGGCCGAGGCAGGCAAGAAGGTGCAGGCTCTTGGGGGTGCCAAGAACCACCTGGTGGTCATGCCCGACGCCGATCTCGATGCCGCGGCCGATGCGCTGGTTTCGGCGGCCTACGGGGCTGCGGGTCAGCGATGCATGGCGGTGACGGTCGCCGTCGCGGTCGGCTCGGCGGCAGATGCATTGGTGGACAAGATTGCCGAGCGCGCCAACGCGTTCAAGGTGGGACCGGGCGCGGTGTCGGGTTCTGACATGGGGCCGTTGATCTCGGAGTGCGCGCTCGATCGGGTCCGAGGGGCGCTGGAACGCTCCGTCAAGCAGGGGGGCCGATTGGTCGTCGACGGCCGTGATCGGACAGCACCCGCAGCCGGGTACTTCATCGGTCCGAGCCTCGTCGATCACGTCGGCGTCGAGAGCGACCTCTATCGCGACGAAGTGTTCGGACCGGTACTGAGCGTGTTGCGCGTCGATGATCTCGATCAGGCCCTGCAGATCGTCAACGACAATCCCTACGGGAACGGCGCCATCATCTTCACCGGCAGCGGCACCGCTGCGCGTCGGTTCAGCCGGGGCGTATCGGCGGGCAGCGTAGGGATCAACGTGCCTATCCCCGTGCCGATTTCCTGGTTCGGCTTCGGCGGATGGGGGGACTCACGCTTCGGAGACGACGGGCTCAACTACGACGGCTATCGCTTCTACACGAGGTCCAAGGTCGTCACGCAGCGTTGGACCGAGCCTAGGCCCGGTCTTGCTCCGCACTTCGTCGCGGCGGGTAGTCAATGACCTCGCCACCCGCTGCCGGCCTCCCTCGGCTCGACCACGTCGGCATCCTGGTACGCGACCTCGACTCGGCACTCGCGCACTGGTCCAATCGGTTTGGGGTGGAGGTTGCTCGTTCGGTCGACGTTCCGGCCATGAGCGTCCGCGCGGCGTTCCTCAACGTTTCCGGCGCCGAGGTCGAGCTGTACACCCTGCACGACCTGGACGCGCTCGAGACGGCCCTCGACGGAGCACCGGCAAAACTCGACCACCTGGCACTGCGGCTGCACCACGCCGACGGCCCTGAACTCGCGGGCTGTGCCATCCGAGGACCTGGCCGCCCGGAGCCGATCGAGGCACCGATTCTGATGGGGGAGGCCACACATGTCTGGACCGAACCTCCCGGAATCGATGTTCTTCTCCAACTGATCAGACCGAGCGAGTGAGGTCTCGGTTTATATCCGTTGCACCACAGGCGGTCTCGCCGATCGGCCGACCGTAAACCAATCACCACGAGGAGTAAACATGGGACGCATGGAAGGAAAGGTCGCCCTGGTCACCGGAGCGGCCCGAGGCCAGGGGCGAGCACACGCCATCCGCCTCGCACAGGAAGGCGCGGACATCCTCGCCTTCGACTGCCCGGCTAATGGAGGGGTTCCCTATCCCGTCGGCACGGCAGCTGACCTCGAGATCACGGTCAAGGAAGTCGAGGCGCTGGGCCGGCGAATCATCGCGCACCAAGGCGACGTTCGTGAGCAGGCCCCGCTGGACACGTTGGTCGCCGAAGGTGTGCAGGCCTTCGGCGGACTCGATGTCGCAGTGGCCAACGCCGGCATCTGGACTGTGCACCCGTTCGCAGACATTCCCGAGGACGAGTTCCTGGATGTGCTCAACGTCAACATCATGGGGCCCTGGCGCACGCTGAAGGCCGTAACCCCCGCCATGAAGACGCGCGGAGGGGGGTCGGTGATCATCACCTCGTCCGGCAACGGCGTCGAGGGATCTCCCCACTACGTCCACTACGTGGCTTCGAAGCATGGCGTACTCGGCCTGGCGAAGAGTGCAGCACTCGAGTTCGGTCAGTACGGCATCCGAGTCAACTCACTTCTTCCCGGGCCTACCGATACGCCCGCCCTGGACTGGCAAGGGGGCTACGACCTCTGCGCAGGCAAGGGGCCTGGCCAGGGGGTCAAAGAGGACCTGCAGGGCGCGAGGTACTGGGCAGTTCTGCGGGATGTAGGCCTGCTGCCGCCGCAGGCCATGAGCGAGGCCGTGCTGTGGCTGGCCTCCGACGAATCACGATGGACGACCGGTCTCGAGATGTTGGTCGAGGGTGGTCACATGCTGATGCCGGGGCTGAATATGACGAAAATGGCCTTGGACAACCAGTAACGTCCGGCAACCCCAAAGGTCAAGCAGGGCCCTCCCGGAAGACGTCGATCACGTCTTCGGGGAGGACTTGCGGCGTCTACTGGGCTTCTCGCGCGGCTTCCACTCAAGGCCGTAGACCGTTCGCAGCCATATGGTGGTCACCGTTTCGGCCATGTCCTTCAACGGGATTGCGTTCTCGCTGCGCAGACTCATCAACGAGAGGTTGCGTTCACCCATCCACATCAACGCGGCAGCCAATGACCTGGCAGGTGGCCCGTCGATGGCCACGCCGGCAGCCCTGTCTCGCTCGATGCTGGCCGCCGAAGCGTCGATGAACCGACCGAGGATCGTGTCCCACTGCTTCTGCAGGTCCGGCTCGGCCGCAGCGGCGTCGCCGACTTCCCGAAGAACGTGACCGTGCTGTTCCCACACCTGAATAACCTCGTTGACCGCGTGCTCGATGGCCGCCTCCGGCGGCATACCGGCCGGACGTTCAAAGATCAGTTGCGATGCTTGGAACACGTCGGCGGTGACCCGCGAGAGGAGCGCCGACAACAGCTGCCACTTGGACTCGAAGTAGAAGTAGAACGATGACCGAGACAGCCCCGCGCGCTTGGTGAGATCGTCGATGGAAATGTTGCGCAGCGGCACTGTGCGCAACATGTCGTAAGCACCTTCGAGGATGGCTTGTTCGCGTCTGTCACCTTTGATGTTTCGTCGGCCCACCCGTGTTTCTGTGGTGCTCAGGTTGAAAGATGAAGTGGACGCCATGCGAAACATGATAGGTCAGGCCAACTGCGAAACAGGTGTACCAAAGACCGAAGTACCGGGTAATAATCGACATTGTGTTGAGTATCACCAACGATTAGTGCATACTATGAGCGTTGCATCGGCCTCGCCTTCAACGTTCGTGCCGGCGCCGGCCGTCGACTCAGGTTCGGCCGCTGTTCCGCCCGCGCTCAAATGCGATTCGCACGCCTGGCCGCGGAATGAAAATGCGAGCTCTCTTTCGAAGTAGGAGTCAACCGTGTCCAACCTCGCTGGCAATCTGGTCGCGACTGCGCACGAATACGGGGACCGGCCGGCCGTGAAGCTCGATGAATACGTGCTGTCGTACCGGCAGCTCTATGACCAGGCTTCGGCTGTGGCCGGAGATCTGCGGGCCCGAGGCGTGCTCCCCGGCGATCGGGTGGGTCTGGTGCTCCCCAATGTTCCGGCATACCCAGTGCTGTTCTACGGCGTCCTCCTGGCGGGCGCTGTCGCAGTTCCCATGAATCCGCTGCTCAGTGCACGTGAGGTCGAGTACTACCTCACCGACTCGGGTATGACGATGGTGTACGGGTTGGATGGCAGCGATTCCGTCGTGCCGGCCGCAGCGGTGAAAGTTGGAATTCGCTCGGCATTGGTGCGCCCTACGGGGCCAATCAACCTGTCCGGCAGCCCAATCCGTGAAGCGGCCGAGCGAACCGACAACGATACTGCGGTGATCCTGTACACCTCGGGAACCACTGGCAAGCCCAAGGGGGCAGAACTCACCCACCGGAACATGTCCTCCAACGCCGCGACGACAGTGGACACGTTGATCAACGTGGGCCCTGAAGACGTGATCCTTGGGTGCTTGCCACTGTTTCACGTCTTCGGCCTCACCTGCGGACTCAATGCAGCAGTCAAAGCCGGTGCCCTCCTGACGCTCGTTCCCCGCTTCGATGCTGCCAAGGCATTGGAGGTCCTGGCCCGCGATCGAGTGACGGTTCTCGAAGGCGTGCCCACCATGTACGCCGCGATGCTGCACTCTCCTGATGCGGACAACACCGACATATCCTCGCTCCGCACGTGCATCACCGGCGGTGCGCCCATGCCTGTCGAGATTCTCAAAGCGTTTGAGCACAAGTTCGATTGCGAAGTCTACGAAGGGTATGGGCTCTCAGAGACGGCGCCTATCGCCTGCTTCAACCAGCCAGGCCATCAGCGCAGGCCTGGCACCATCGGGATACCTGTGCGGGGTTGCGCGCTGCGCATCGTCGGCGACGATGGCGAGGACATTGCTGATGGCGTCCCTGGCGAGATCGCCATCCAGGGAGAGAATCTGATGAAGGGGTACTGGAACCGACCTGAGGCAACGGCCGAAGCCATCCCCGATGGCTGGTTTCGTACCGGCGACATCGCCATTCGCGATAGCGACGGGTACTACACCATCGTCGACCGGAAGAAGGATCTGATCATCCGGGGCGGGTACAACGTGTACCCCCGTGAAGTCGAGGAAGTGCTCTACGAACATCCTGCTGTCGCTGAAGCCGCGGTGATCGGCATCAAACACGCAGACCTCGGGGAGGAGATCGGCGCGGCCGTTGCGCTCAAACGTGGGGCGCACGCAGAAGTTGGCGAATTGAAGGCGTTCGTACGAGATCGTCTCGCGGCGTATAAATACCCCCGCCAAATCTGGTTCGTCGACTCCGTGCCCAAGGGTCCGACCGGCAAGATCCTCCGACGCGAAGTGCAGCTGCCCAACCCACGGGATCGGCTGAGTAGCTGACCGCGCGGTCGGCCCACAACCGGGTGCCGATCACCAAGGTCGTAGTGCTCAAAGAGTCCCGATGTCATCGGTAGACGTTCGTGGCCCCGCCGCGGGTGTTTGTATCACGTAGAAGCCGCAGAACCTGTAGTGCACCAGTACAACTGACATGAGGTATTCGGGCGACCCGGCCGACGTGGCTGCCGACGACGCGCACAAGGACTTGAGCGCAGCAGAAGATGCAATCTTCACGGAAGCTGAGCCGTCGCAATCATTTTCATGGCCAGTTGTCGCCCCACCCCGCCGGTGACTTACCACCGGCCGGGTGGCGCGCGCTCAGGGACGGGCTAGGGGGGCGGTGCGACCTGGACGACTGTCTTTCCGCGCGCGCCGCCGGAAAGTGCCTGATTGAGGGTTTCTCGAGCACTTTGCAGACCTTCGACGACGGTTTCGTCGTACATGACCGAGCCCTCGCCCAGCGCCGCGGCGAGTTTGCCGATGATTTCGGTGTAGCGCTCTATGTGGTCGGTGACGATGAAACCACGCAGGGTGGCGCGCTGCATGAGCAACTGGTTTGCGTTGCGCAGACCTGGTTGATCGCCGTCGGCGTTGTAGGTGTCGTACTCCGAGATCAGACCACATAGCGCCACTCGAGCACCGATGTTCAACCGGCCCAGCACGTGATCCATGATCGGGCCGCCCACGTTCTCGAAGTCGACGTCGATGCCGTCGGGGGTCGCCTCGTCGAGTTGCTCGCGCCAGTCGTCCGAGTGCCGGTCTACGCATTCGTCGAAGCCCAGTTCCTCCACCAGATGCCGGCACTTCTCGGTGCCGCCGGCGATACCGACCACGCGGGCGCCTCGCTGCTTGGCGAGCTGTCCAGCGATAGAACCGACGGCGCCCCCTGCGGCGGAAACAACAACCGTCTCGCCGGGCTGCGGATCGCCCAGCTCGATACCGATGAACGCTGAAATGCCAGTGTGGCCAAGTACTCCCAGGAATGCCGAAAGCGGCGCCGGTAGTGGGTCGGGCAGCACTGTGAATGGGAACTCCAGAACGGAATCGTCAGCGACACAATATTCTTGCCAACCAGTGAAGCCGAGGACGAAGGCGCCCACCGGAAGGTCGTCTCGCCGACTTTCGATCACCTGACCGACACCGAGACCACGCATCACCGCACCCAAGTCAACCGGCGGGATGTACGAACGCAACTGGCTCATCCAGACACGGTTCGTGGGGTCGAGCGACAGGTACAGCGTGCGGATCAACGCCTGCCCCTCCGCAATGTCGGGGACGGGCTCCTCGGCCCACACAAGATCTTGTTCGGTGACTTGGCCTTGCGGCCGCCTCTGTAGACGAAACAGCCGGTTGGTGAGTGTTTTCATGGCGAATCCTCGTTGTCGGCGGTGACTGGAATGGTGGTCATCAGGGCGCGCAAGCACCGCATCCAGAGGGATCGCGCCAAGACCCGGATTCATCCTAGACTTGGTGTTGAGTTTAATCAACGGTGTGTCTAGTGCTGGCGGCGTTCGTTTGTGGGTTTCGAGTCACGTTCGGGGGCAACGGGTGTGGCATTCCTCGACGCACTGTTGACTATTAACGACGTATAGTGCACTCTCGATTTGTCATTCGACTGTGACGGCAGTCGACCGAGAGATGGAGGCGGGCGCATGAGCGTACAAACGGACAACCGCGCGACGGTTGAGCGATTCTGGGGGGCCCTCGATGACGGTCCGCCTCAGGGTGAGGCGCTGGAGGCTTGGAAGGACAACTTTGCCGAAGACGGCGTCTGGGAGATGCCCTTCGCACCCGAGCCGCTCGCCGACACCGTCCCTGGCCGACACCTGATCGGTCATTTCATCGACTGGTTCTTCGCCTCGGTGCCCGACCTCCGGATCGATTCGCTCACTGTGCACGACACGACCGACCCGGAACTTTTCATTCTGGAGCTGCACGGGAAGGCGACGGTCACGCAGACCGGCAAGATCTACGCCAATACGTATTGCACGCACATGCGGATCCGGGACGGCAAGGTTGTGCTGATCCGCGAGTACTTCAATCCCAATGTTGTCCTCGAAGCCTTTGGGCGCGACGTGATCGCCGAGGGCATGTCAGCTGTGATGGCAGCCGCGGGAGTGGGGGCTGGCCAGTGAAGTTGGAGCCGGAGTTCAGCTACACCGCAGAGCTCGCCGAACCCCAGATCGTGGGTCCGGGCCCGTACGGA
>NZ_JBZDPU010000042.1:0-1512 GCF_058270075.1 Mycobacterium shunyiense
ATGTTCGTGGCGTGCTGATGAGCACGGGCGATGGTGGAATCCACCGACACCGCCCAGTCGATCCCCCCGGCCTCATCGGCCATGCTCAGCAACCGCGATAGGACCATATCCCAGGTCCCGTCAGCACTCATGCGTCGATGCCAGGTCCAGATGCTTTGCCACGGACCGAACACCTCGGGCACATCACGCCAGGCAATGCCACAGCGGTACCGGTAGATGATGCCTTCGACCATCGAGCGGGCATCACTAAAAGGCCTGCCACGCTTACCTGTTCGAACAGGAAGAAGATCAGCGATCAGATCCCACTGAGCATCGGAAAGCAACTGAAAACGCGACACACCCCAAGTCTGGACCGCCACATCCAAAATGTTTGTCAGACACGCCCTAGTTGACGGTGGAAGTGGCGCCTGGAGCGAGCGCAAGTCAGCACAGCACACCGCGGTAATAGCCTGTGCTGGTGCGTGTTTGAACCAGGGGTGAACGGCCCGATGGGCCGGGGTAGAAAGCTAGCTGAGGAACGCTGCGAGTTCCCTCGCGAATACGGTGATCGCGTGATCGCCGTCGTCGAGTACGCCTGCCAGTAAGGGGAAGCTGTGCGGCATGCCCTCGTACTCGTGGGTTTGAACCTTGACTCCCGCCGCGGTGAGCCTGCCACCGTAGCGGTGCGCGTCATCGGCAACGGGATCGATCTGAGCGCTGACGATCACAGCAGGCGGGGCGCCCACGAGGTTCTGCGTCAGCAATGGCGAGGCGAGGCTCGAACCACGGTCGTCCAGTTCGGGTACGTACATGTCGTAAGCCCAGTCCAGCGCGGTCCGGGTGAGGAAGGGGCCGTCCTTGTACCGTTCGACCGAGTTGCTGCTCATGGTGGCATCGAGTGCGGGGCACAGCAGACCTTGGGCCTTGACCGGAGGGCCTTGTTCTCGGGAGGCAAGCGCAACGCTTGCCGCCAGTGCGCCGCCGGAGGAATCACCCGCGACCGCAAGGGCTTCGGGGTCGATGCCTAGATCATCAGCGTGCTCACTCACCCAGGTAAACGCCTCGCCGGCGTCGTGGTGAGCGCAGGGAAACTGGTATTCGGGTGCCAGCCGGTATGCCACGGAAACCACGATGAGTTCGCCCCGCGTGCAGAGCTTCCGGCACAGCCGATCGTGGGTGTCGAGGCTTCCACGTACGAACGCCCCGCCATGCAGATAAACAACGGCCGGCAGTGCCGGTAAGGCTACGGGTGGGCGGTAACACCGCGCCGCGACTACACCGTCGCGGAGGGGGATCGTGAAATCGTCTACTGCGCAACGATTGTCAAGGTCGCCCGCCAACGTGATCAACTTCTCCCCGGCCTCCCGGTAAGCCGCGATCGACATTTCCCACGGCTGCGCAGCAGGCCGTTCGGACAGGGAGCGCAGCAGCTGCTGTACCTGGGTATGCAGCCCACTCATGCCGCGACTCGGAAGACTTGGAATTCGACGGTGGGGCCGGGTTGGATGCGTCCTTGTCCGACGAAGATGCTTT
>NZ_JBZDPU010000043.1:0-1263 GCF_058270075.1 Mycobacterium shunyiense
GTTCTCGGCGTGTCCGCGCTGCGATGAAGGACGCGCACGCGGGGGGCCTCTAGGTTTCGGGGTTACCACACCAGCCTCAACCGCAAGGACCGATCCGCGTGCGCGTCAGTACTGCATTTAACCGTCTTCTCCAGATCCCCGGAGCATGGGTCGACAATGTCGTCATCGGCGACCACGACGTCGAGGTCACTTTGCGGTCGAAGAGCCGATTGCTGCAATGCCCGTGCGGTCAACGCGTCCGCGCCGGCTATGACCAACGCCAGCGGCGCTGGCGACACCTCGATCTGGCCAGTCACCGGTTATGGCTGATCTATGACATTCGCCGACTACGCTGCCCGAACTGCGGCGTGCGCACCGAAGAAGTCCCGTGGAGTCGACCCGGAGCACGCCACACCCGCGACTTCGAGGACACCGTGCTATGGCTGGCCACCCGAACCGACCGCACCTCGGTCGCGACATTGCTGCGCTGCTCCTGGGAGACGGTCACGACCATCATCAACCGCACCGTCGACGAAATGCTCGACGAGCGTCGCCTCGATGAGATCTACCGCATCGGCGTCGATGAGATCTGCTACCGCCACCCGCACAAATACCTGACCATCATCGGCGACCACGCCACCGGCACCGTCATCGATATCCAACCCGGCCGTGGCCTCGACTCGCTGACCACGTTCTACGACAAGCTCACCAACGAGCAGCGAGCCGACATCGAAGCAGTCTCCATGGACGGCTCCACCGCATTTCGCTCCGCGACCGAAGACAAACTGCCCGACGCGACGATCTGTTACGACCCTTTCCACGTCATGCAGTGGACCAACCGCGCCCTCGACGAGGTGTTCGCCGCCGCCATGGCCACCAACCGCGCAGACTTCACATTGTCCTCAGGACAATGGCGAAAAGCCCGCACCGCGCTACGAACCGGCGCCGAGCGCCTCAACCCCGCCCGCGGTCACCTCGTGGAAACCATCACCACACAGAACCACGACATTGGCACCGCCTGGCGAATGAAAGAGCAACTACGACAACTCTTTCGAATAACACACCCCGCACGAGCATCACGGTATCTCCGACGCTGGATCCGCCGCGCCACCGACAGTGGCATCCGCCCTCTCATTCAACTGGCACGCCGGCTCGACCTGCACTTCGACGGCATCATCAACACCATCAAACTCGGCATCAGCAACGCCCTCATCGAAGGCATCAACGCCAAAATCCGCCTCATCAACGCACGCGGCTACGGACACCACTCCGCCAAAGCACTGA
>NZ_JBZDPU010000044.1:0-1110 GCF_058270075.1 Mycobacterium shunyiense
GCAAACTCGGCTGGGGTGAGTTCGTCGTGGGCGGAGTGGGGTCGGTTGGCGTTGTAATCACGACGCCAGTCCTCGATGATCACACGGGCTTCCAGCAGCGAGTCGAATCGCCACAAATTGAGCAGTTCGTCACGCAGTCTGCCGTTGAACGATTCGATCCAGGCGTTCTGCCACGGCGAGCCGGGATCGATGAAAAGTGAACCGGCACTGTTGAATCGGCACCAATCAGCTACGGCGTGCGCCACGAACTCGGGACCGTTGTCGAACCGCACGTAGTGCGGCGCCCCGTGCATGAGCACCAGGCGATCCAACACGTCGGCGACACCGTCGGCGTCGATGGACCGATCGACTGCGATCGCGAGTGCCTCGCGGGTGAACTCGTCGATCACGTTCAGCATCTTGAGGGTGCGCCCATCAGCGGTGGTGTCGAACTGAAAGTCCATCGCCCAGATGACGTTCGGACGAATCGGTGACATTGCACCTACGGCGACACCGATGCCGGTCAGCCTCTTCTTGCGGCGACGCTGAGGGACCCGCAGGCCCTCCTCACGCCACAGCCGACGGATTCGCTTGTTGTTGACCTTCCAGCCAGCCCGGCGGGCCATCTTCGCGGCCCGTCGCCACCCCCAGCGCGGCCGGTCGGTGGAGAACCGGCGCAGCCAAGCTCGCAGCTCGGTCTCCTCGGTGGTGATCGGCACCGGTGTCAGGCGCATCGTTGAGCGGTGCAACCCTACGACCGAGCAGGCGCGGCGTTCAGACACCCCGAACCGCTCACGCAGCGCCGTAACGGCACTGCGCTTGCGGTTCGGGGTCAGAAGTTTCCCGCCGAGATCTCCTTGAGCATGTCGATGTCGAGGGCCTGGTTGGCGACCAGCTTCTTGAGTCGAGCGTTCTCGGCTTCAAGCTCTTTGAGCCGTTTGGCGTCGTTGGCCTTCATGCCGCCGTACTGGGCCACCCAGCGATGCCAGGTGGACTCGGTGACCTCCAGGTGCCGGCACACCTCAGCCAATTCCTGACCGGTCCCGAGGAGCTTGTTGCCCTCGGCCAGCTTGCGGATGATCTGATCCGGGGTGTGCCGCCGGCGCTTATTCGTTGCCATGTCGTTGGTGA
>NZ_JBZDPU010000045.1:0-1000 GCF_058270075.1 Mycobacterium shunyiense
GGTCCACACGTAGGGACGGGGATTGTCGTTCCAGGTATCGATCCAGGCCCGGATGTCGGCGTTGAGTTGACGCACCGAGGTGTGGGTGCCGCGGCGCAGCTTCTTGGTGGTCAGCTCAGAAAACCAGCGCTCGACCAGGTTGAGCCACGAGGAACTGGTCGGTGTGAAATGCAGTACGAACCGTGGATGATTTGTCAGCCACCGCTTCACCGCCGGGGTCTTGTGCGTGGAGGCGTTGTCGAGCACGACGTGGCAGTCCAGATCCTCGGGGACCTCGGCATCGATCTTCTTCAGGAACGTCAAGAACTCCTGGGACCGGTGCCGGGCATGCAATGAGCCGATGACCTTGCCCGTGGCCAGATCCAGCGCCGCGTACAGGCTTGAGGTGCCGTGCCGGACGTAGTCGTGACTGGCCCGGGCAGGGGTGCCGGGCAGCATCGGGAACACCGGCTGAGTCCGGTTGAGGGCCTGGATCTGGGTTTTCTCGTCGACGCACAGCACCACCGCACGTTCGGGCGGATCCAAATACAGTCCGACGACATCGCGCACCTTCTCCACGAACAGCGGATCCTTGGACAGTTTCCACGAATCTTGTTTGTGCGGAGCTAATCCGAACGCCCGCCAGACCCGCGAGACCATCGACTGACTCAAGCCCAGGTGCTCGGCCATCGACCGGGTCGACCAGTGTGTGGCATCGGGTGGAGTGGTCTCCAACGTCGCGGTGATCAATTCCTTGATCCGCTCATCACCGACGACACGGGGCCGGCCCGGCCGCGGCTCATCCAACAAACCGTCGCACCGGTACTCGGCAAATCTGTTGCGCCACTTGCGAACCGTGCTGCGATCAAGCTCCAATCGGTCGGCCACCTCAACATTGGTCCCGCCATCGGAGGCAGCCAGCACGATCCGCGCCCGCAACGCCAACCCCGCAGCGCTGGTGCGTCGACGAGTCCACCCTTCCAACTCCGCACGCTCATCATCGGTCAACACGATCTGAGCT
>NZ_JBZDPU010000046.1:0-5139 GCF_058270075.1 Mycobacterium shunyiense
CTTCTAAATCAGCTTGCGACGAGTGCCACTAGTCCTGCTTGCGGCAGGGCGGCCACCATGTTGACGCCGAACGGCCAGACGAAGTTCGTCACGAACGTCTTCCATCTACTCGGGTTGGCGCTGTTGGCCGCGCCGCGAACGACGGCTCCGGCAAGGCGTTCGAGTGCATCTTGGAGGCTGAAGTCGCCAACTTCTGAGTAGTGGTCAACGCACGAGCGAACGTGGCCAATCACCTCGTTGATATGGGCGCGTAGGTCAAGCGGGATCGACGCGTCGTCTTCCAGAATGGTGCAGACACCGTCAAGGTATTCGGTGATTGCAGCGAGGCCACCGTCTTCAACCGGGGGAACAACGTCTTCCAAGCGCTCAGCGAGCATTTCTAACGTGTTCAGACTCTGCTGGTCAATCCGCGCAGTGCTCTGGCCTTCCCAGCCCGACTTGAAAGCAAATACGATCTGATACCAGGACGGAATTGTCTCCCGAACGACGCGCATATTGCGGCCGCGGTTTTCGAGCAGGCTAACCAGCTCTTCAATCTCTTGGAGATGGCGTATTGCCTGCGTGTGGTGTTCCCAGTTGTCTCCGTTGAGTCCGCGAGCGGAGGCAGCGTTAGTGTTTGAAGGACCGCGCCACGACATGAATCGGGTGTGTAGCAGCTGTGCCGGGTTAGCCATCTCGGTGGACCTCCATAAGGGAAGAGGTTGTCGTTGTTCGCGATTCGTGTCGCGCGAGCGATTCGTTGCTGTTCATGGCAGTCCTAGCTCGCTCGCTGCTGGCTTGTTTTAGCCGACAGAACGACGTCTGCTATCTGTTCGGCGATCGCTTGGATCTCGTGATCTATGGTGCTCAGCGCCACTTTGTCGGCAAGCGTAGGGCTGAACTGGCGGACGTCAGCGTGACTAACGCCATGCCAGATCGGCAGTATTGACTGACGGTCTCCGGTCACACTTTTTGTCACAAGACCGTCGAGCTCGTGGTTCGTCCAGCCCTTCTTGAAGAAGGCTTGCGAAAGCACGACAATGGCGAACCGGCTCGAACGGATTCCGTCGTCGATTTTCCGACGCAGGCTGTGCCCGATCCGCATTTCGGTTTTGTCGAGCCAAACCGCAACGCCGAGTGCCACCAGCGCATCTCGCAATGGAATTGCTACGTCAGCTTTGTCTTCGCTGGCATGCGATAGGAACACATCCCATGTTTGGCCGCCCAAGACATCGTCTGCTGGCTCGATCGGAACACGAACCTCAACAGCGTGTGCTGGATCTCGCACTACGCGGTCGACGGCGGCGCTCACGTCTGCGACGCGGGTCTCTAGCTGTGAGAGCTTCGCTTTCTCGTCACGCGCGGCACGTTGTGCATCCCGCTCGCGCTTTTTCTCGTCGGCGACTAACGCTTTCGAGAGTTTCTCGGCTGCCGAGGCCTCATCGCGTGCGTATCCGGCTGCCTTCACTTGCCATCGGTTGGCTTCATTTCCAGCCGTGGCCGCTTCTTGCTCGCGTCGTTCCGCCTCGCGCAGTCGACTACGAATGGAACCCTCGTTGGATGTCTTCGCGGCTGCCTGGCGGGCCTTGGCGGCCTCGGTTCGCTTCTTCGATTCCTTGATCCGGTATTCGCCGGCCTTGGCCTCGGCTTCACGCCGTTTCCTGCCTTTTGCTTCAACCTCGCGACGGTACTGATCCGCACTCATCGAGCAGCACCCACTTTCGCTTGCGTTTGATTGCGTACCGCAACTTCGTCTTTACGACTCGAATGTTCGGCTGTAGTTCGCGTTTCGCGTCGCGCGAGCAAGTACTCGGCTCTGTCGCGCTGACCGAACTTGGCCCATAGATTCGTGGTCGAGGCGTCAAGGCCGAGTTGAGCAGCGACGACGGCGGCGGGCAGGTCGTTGGTGAGGGCGACCATGGCGTAGTTGCGGCTGAGTCGAGGCGGAACCTCGACTTCGGCGAGTTTCAATCCGAGCGTTCTCGGATGAATCGGCTCGTGTGGCCGGGCACCGGGGAACAAGAAATGAGCGTCGCTGTCCGGGGTTTGCGCGCGGGGGTTATCAGCCGCTTGCTGTGCGAGCCGCTCGACAAGCGTTGCAACAGGTTCGGGCAAATCGATTGGATGCTCGGCCAGCGCGATGCTTGTTCGTTGCGGCGTGACCGCAACGTCCGCGGTGGTGAGCGATCGTATTTGCGAGATGCGAGCTCCGTAGAGCAGCACCAGCAGGCCGGCTACCCGGATTGGCAGATCGATCCGGCTGTTCTCGTCAAGCAAGTTGTTGAGTCGTCGAATGTGGTCGTTTTCATCGCTGATTTCGCACGGTTGCGAGCTACGGAAGCGTGGGACCGCAACGTCGCTGACGATGCCTCGCTTGTTGAGCCAGGTGACAAACCCAGCGATCCGGCGGCTGCGATCGCGGTTGCCGGCCGTCCAATCGTCGAGGATCGACTGGGTGAGGTCGTTGATCTGACGTCCAGTTGATTCGACGTGCTCGATGAATCTGAGTGCCAGGCGGATTCGTTCACGTCCTGAGTCGGCGGCAGCGGAGCTAAATCCACGACGTGCAGCGCGACGGCGGGCAATGCGCAGGATGCCCCACCGTGCGTACGGTTCGAGCAGTGCAGCGTGCCGCGCTGGCAGATCCGCAGTGAATTCTTCGATCCACGTTTCGAGCCGGTCGATAGGTTCGTCGCGGCGCGGCAGAACCTGTGCATCGACCAGCATTGCGCGCAGGAAGTGACGAGCTTGACCGGTCGGGCAAGCGTCGACTGTTTCGTGGGTGATCGACCCTTCTGCCTCGGCGAGGATACGCAGCGCGGATTGTGTGCGGGGCTTGATCAGCCAGCGCATCGTGGACTCAGGGCGGCCACGCTGTACGAGGACGTCGGGCAACCGGTCGAGACCATCGGCAATTACGCCGTTATCTGAGGTCAGCAGCTCACTGGTCAGTCGCCGAATCGAGCAGCCCAGGCAGGTGGCCTCGAAATGCTGGGGGCCTGCGTGACCGCAGGTCGAGCACACGTAGTCGGTGGAACTTCCGACGCATGGACCGCATGCGAGCTCACCAGCTGTTGTGCGGCCGATGAGAACCTTCACCGCTCCGCAGCTCGAGCAAGAGGCCGGCTGTTTCGTTGATCGCTTGTAGCAAGAAACGCAGACGGCGCCGAGTGGCCAATGCGTATGCACTGGACGTGTTTTTGCGCAGATTCCGCACTGGGCTTCAGGAGTGTGCGCGCAGCGATGGCAGAGATCGGAGACGCCTTGCTGAACGCGCACTGCGACTGGCCGAATCTCGCCGCATTTACCGCAAGCTCGCAGCGGCGCTTTGTAGCAACGCTGGCATAGCGGACCGGCAGTTGTCATTGACTTGGCGTGCTCAAGCCGGCCGCATCCCGAGCAGACATGCTTAGGCCGGGCGCAGTTGCTGCACAACGCTTTTCCGTCACTTGTTCGCGCCGACGGCACTTTCGAGCGGCCACATGTCGAGCACTGTTCCATGCGGGCAGGATCGTTGCGGTAGCAGCGGCGGCAGATTCCACCATCAGCAGTGCGTGCAGCGCGCTCAGCGAGGCGACCGCAGCGAACGCAGGTGTGCTTAGGAGGCGCGGCGACACTCATGACGCACCTCCTGGTCGGCGAATCGTCGTGCGACGCGGTTTGATCGCAGTGACGCTTGCGTCCTGCTGTCCGACGGCTTTACGCGCCGTGACCTCGGTAATCTTCGGCTCGATCAGATCGTTCGGTGTGCAGTCCAAGATGTCGCACAGCGCGACAAGAAAGTCCATGCTCAACCGTTGCGGCTGGCCGGTGACCAGTCGATACGTCTGCTCTCGCGACAGGGACACACCACGATCAGCCAGATGCGGCTGCAAATCAGTAGTCGAGAACATCCCGCGTTCGGCCATCTTCGTTCGCAGGTGCCAGGCGTAGTCCATCTGCTTCATTTCGATGGCCTCCGCCCGAACTGCTCGCCGTAGCGGGAATGCATCGACCGGGTGAGAAGACGGTTGCGGTACTCGTTGCTGACACCGACGTAGATCGCTGTCGTCGATGAAAACGCGTGACCGACCTGCTCCTGGATGAAGCGTTCCGGATAGTCGAACTCGACGAGGTGGGTCACGTACGAGTGCCGCAAGCAGTGCAGATCGAGCGAATCGTCGAGTCCAGCCGCGGTACGGGCCGCAATGAACGCATCGTTAGCCACCCGAGTGCTGATGCGGCCACCACGCTCAGTCAGCCACAACGCCGAACTGCGGGAGCTCCGAATCAGGGCCGGCCGAATCTCGTCCACGTAGTGGTGGAGAACCTCAACAACCCAACTCATTTCGGGCACTGTAAGGATAGTGCGTCGCTTGGCCGGTCCTCCAGGGGAGGCCTTGCCGTGTCGAACCGAGACCGCGCCGTAGCGACCGAAGTCGGGGAACTTCGGATTGCTACGCAGATCAACAAGGTCAGCCATCGCCGCTTCTCGACGACGCAAACCGAAGGCATAGACGAACTTCAACAGGGCCGCGTCTCGCAACGCGGGCAAGGCGCCTTTGCGACGATTCGCGCGGATCTTGTCAACGCGCGAATCGGCGGCGTCGAACAACGCCTGGACCTCGTCGTAGGTCAGCGGCCGGCGAGACGAATCACCTTCGTACTCACTGACATGCACGATCGAGTTGTCGTCGTGAAACACAATCTCGGGCACACGCCCGAATCGATCGCTGCACTGGTTCGCCCAGCCGTAGCGAGCGTCGCGGAGGTACTCGCAAAACATGCGTACCTCGATCTCGTAACTCCGCAACGTAGATAGCCGTAGCGGTGAAGACCCCGAGCGGAGAGTGCTGATCCATGCTTCGCCCTCGGTCGGCGTCCACTGCCACGGATACTGGCCACTGAACTCGGCGAATCTACGGATCAGGCGGCTGCGCGCCGAGATCGTCGACTCTTTAAGGAACCGCGCGCGCTGCTGCCGTTCCCAACCCTCGACCATCGCATCGAATACTGCTTGTTCGGGGTCCAGCTGAACGACATTGGGCGCCGATAGAACACGCGCCGCGCCATGATCATCAACAGTCACAACACCTGTTGTAACAGATGCAACATTGTTGCACCATGCCCGACGGGGGGTCTCACCAGCGGAGACACCCCCCTCCTGGCGGTGCAACCGCT
>NZ_JBZDPU010000047.1:0-1377 GCF_058270075.1 Mycobacterium shunyiense
GCTGGTCGGTGAGCACTGCTCGACCCCGGAGTGTTGGTCGATTCCTAGGGCTAGATCGTGCCCCGGCCGGTTGGTGAGGTCATCTGTAGCGCTGATGGGATGTCGTGCCGTTCGAGCACTGATCCATTAGGTTGCCGCCGGGTGTCCTTCGGCTCGAACAGGTTTCACCCAACATCGAGCAAGGGAGGCAAGGTGACGATATTCGTTGGAGACGACTGGGCCGAGGACCATCACGACATTCATCTTATGGACGCCGAGGGAACCAAACTGGCCTCGCGTCGGCTCCCGGAGGGACTCGCCGGGATCGGCGGGTTCCACGAACTGGTGGCCGCCCACGCCGACGGGCCCGACCAGGTGATCATCGGCATCGAAACCGACCGTGGCCTGTGGGTCGAGGCGCTCGCTGCGGTCGGCTATCAGGTGTTCGCGGTCAACCCGCTGGCGGTGGCCCGTTACCGAGACCGCCACTATGTGTCGGGCGCGAAGTCCGACGCCGCCGACGCCAAGGTGTTGGCCGATCTGGTGCGCACTGACCGGCACAACCACCGCCTGCTTGCCGGGGACACCCCGGACGTGGAGTCGGTCAAGGTGCTGGCACGGGCGCATCAGAATTTGATCTGGGCGCGCAACCGCAACACCAACGCACTGCGCAGCGCGCTTCGCGAGTACTACCCGGGCGCTTTGGAGGCTTTCGACTCACTGTCTGACCGCGACGCCCTGGCCATCCTGGGGCGCGCCCCCACGCCCAGCGACGCCGCCCGACTGAGCTTCTCTAAGATCCGGTCGGCTCTCAAAGCCGCTGGGCGACAACGCAACCTCGATGCCAGGGCGCTGGAGATTCAGACCGCCCTGCGCGCCGAGCGGCTCGCCGCCCCACCCGCCGTCGCTGCCGCGTTCGGGGCGAGCACCCGCGCTGCTGTCGGCATCATCGCTGAGTTGAACCATCAGATCGTCGCGCTCGAGGCCGAGTTGGCGACACATTTTGAGACACACCCGGACGCCGACGTCTACCTCTCCCTGCCAGGACTTGGTGTCATCCTCGGCGCCCGGGTGCTCGGTGAGTTCGGGGACGACCCGAACCGTTACACCACCGCCAAGTCTCGCAAAAACTACGCCGGAACATCACCATTGACCGTCGCATCGGGCAAGAAACGTGCTGTGCTGGCCCGCCACGTCCGCAACAAACGGCTCTACGACGCGATCGACCAATGGGCCTTCTGCGCGCTGACCAACAGCCCCGGCGCCCGCGCCTTCTACGACCAGCATCGCGCCGCCGGCGACACCCACCACCAAGCGCTGCGCGCCCTGGGCAACCGTCTCGTCGGCATCCTGCACGGCTGCCTGCGCCACCACACCGCCTACGACGAACACAAAGCC
>NZ_JBZDPU010000048.1:0-561 GCF_058270075.1 Mycobacterium shunyiense
GGTCATCGGGCGGTGTTGATGCGGCCGGTGGTGGAGTCTTCGGTTCCGGCGTTGTTCGGGGTGCAGGTTGCTCGTGCTCCGGAGGCGGTGGCGGTCAGTTTTGATGGTCGTGTGTTGTCGTATCGGGAGTTGGATGAGGCGTCGAATCGGTTGGCGCGCTTGTTGATTGCTCAGGGTGCTGGGCCTGGCCGGTCGGTGGGCTTGTTGATGGGCCGGTCGGTTGATGCGGTTGTGGCGATCTTGGCTGTGTTGAAGTCGGGTGCGGCGTATCTGCCGATTGATCCGGTGGTGCCGGATGCGCGGGTGGAGTTCATGCTGGCTGATGCCGCGCCGGTGGCGGTGGTGACTACTGCTGTGTTGGCGGGGCGGCTTGGCGGGTGCGGTGTCGCGGTCATCGATGTGGCTGATCCTCGGATTGAGTCTCAGTCCAGTGCTGTGTTGCCGGTGCCGTCGCCGGACGATATCGCGCACATTATCTATACGTCGGGGACGACGGGGACGCCGAAAGGTGTTGCGGTTACGCATCAGAACGTGACGCGGTTGTTCGACGGTATGGATGTG
>NZ_JBZDPU010000049.1:0-5098 GCF_058270075.1 Mycobacterium shunyiense
GTTTAGGGTGTGGCTTTGTTTTTTTGATGCCAGTTTGTTGGTGTCTTTTGTTTGGTCGAATTTTTCTGATTCGAATTCTGCCTGTCTTTGGATGGGAAGTTTTTGTTTGGAGAGTTTGATTCTGGCTCAGGACGAACGCTGGCGGCGTGCTTAACACATGCAAGTCGAACGGAAAGGCCCTTCGGGGTACTCGAGTGGCGAACGGGTGAGTAACACGTGGGTGATCTGCCCTGCACTTTGGGATAAGCCTGGGAAACTGGGTCTAATACCGAATATGACCGCGCACTTCCTGGTGTGTGGTGGAAAGCTTTTGCGGTGTGGGATGGGCCCGCGGCCTATCAGCTTGTTGGTGGGGTAATGGCCTACCAAGGCGACGACGGGTAGCCGGCCTGAGAGGGTGACCGGCCACACTGGGACTGAGATACGGCCCAGACTCCTACGGGAGGCAGCAGTGGGGAATATTGCACAATGGGCGCAAGCCTGATGCAGCGACGCCGCGTGAGGGATGACGGCCTTCGGGTTGTAAACCTCTTTCAATAGGGACGAAGCGCAAGTGACGGTACCTATAGAAGAAGGACCGGCCAACTACGTGCCAGCAGCCGCGGTAATACGTAGGGTCCGAGCGTTGTCCGGAATTACTGGGCGTAAAGAGCTCGTAGGTGGTTTGTCGCGTTGTTCGTGAAAACTCACAGCTTAACTGTGGGCGTGCGGGCGATACGGGCAGACTAGAGTACTGCAGGGGAGACTGGAATTCCTGGTGTAGCGGTGGAATGCGCAGATATCAGGAGGAACACCGGTGGCGAAGGCGGGTCTCTGGGCAGTAACTGACGCTGAGGAGCGAAAGCGTGGGGAGCGAACAGGATTAGATACCCTGGTAGTCCACGCCGTAAACGGTGGGTACTAGGTGTGGGTTTCCTTCCTTGGGATCCGTGCCGTAGCTAACGCATTAAGTACCCCGCCTGGGGAGTACGGCCGCAAGGCTAAAACTCAAAGAAATTGACGGGGGCCCGCACAAGCGGCGGAGCATGTGGATTAATTCGATGCAACGCGAAGAACCTTACCTGGGTTTGACATGCACAGGACGCCAGTAGAGATATTGGTTCCCTTGTGGCCTGTGTGCAGGTGGTGCATGGCTGTCGTCAGCTCGTGTCGTGAGATGTTGGGTTAAGTCCCGCAACGAGCGCAACCCTTATCTTATGTTGCCAGCGCGTAATGGCGGGGACTCGTGAGAGACTGCCGGGGTCAACTCGGAGGAAGGTGGGGATGACGTCAAGTCATCATGCCCCTTATGTCCAGGGCTTCACACATGCTACAATGGCCGGTACAAAGGGCTGCGATGCCGTGAGGTGGAGCGAATCCTTTCAAAGCCGGTCTCAGTTCGGATCGGGGTCTGCAACTCGACCCCGTGAAGTCGGAGTCGCTAGTAATCGCAGATCAGCAACGCTGCGGTGAATACGTTCCCGGGCCTTGTACACACCGCCCGTCACGTCATGAAAGTCGGTAACACCCGAAGCCGGTGGCCTAACCCTTGTGGAGGGAGCCGTCGAAGGTGGGATCGGCGATTGGGACGAAGTCGTAACAAGGTAGCCGTACCGGAAGGTGCGGCTGGATCACCTCCTTTCTAAGGAGCACCACGAGACCTGGGCCGGCCCCGCAGATCGCGGGATCAGCTGAGCTTTCAGGCGATTCGTTGGATGGCCTCGCACCTGTAGTGGGTGGGGGTCTGGTGCACTCAACAAACTTGGCGTGGGATGCGGGAAAGCATCTGCGGAAAATCATCAGACACACTATTGGGCTTTGAGACAACAGGCCCGTGCCCCTTTCGGGGGGTGGCTCCCGGTTGCGGGTGTCGGCGTGTTGTTGCCTCACTTTGGTGGTGGGGTGTGGTGTTTGATTTGTGGATAGTGGTTGCGAGCATCTAGCACGCGAATACGTGAGGCTCTCACCGCCTGTATGGGTGGTGTGGGCCAGTGTTTGTGTGCGATTGATGTGCAATTTCTTTTGAAACTCATTTTTTGGTTTTTGTGTTGTAAGTGTTTAAGGGCGCATGGTGGATGCCTTGGCACTGGGAGCCGATGAAGGACGTTGGAGGCTGCGATATGCCTCGGGGAGCTGCCAACCGAGCGTTGATCCGAGGATGTCCGAATGGGGAAACCCAGCACGAGTGATGTCGTGTTACCCACTACTGAATACATAGGTAGTGGGGGGGAACGCGGGGAAGTGAAACATCTCAGTACCCGTAGGAAGAGAAAACAAAAGTGATTCCGTGAGTAGTGGCGAGCGAAAGCGGAGGATGGCTAAACCGTATGCATGTGATACCGGGTAGGGGTTGTGTGTGCGGGGTTGTGGGACCTGTTTTTCCAGTTCTACCTGGCTGGAGGGTAGTGAGAAAATGTCGTGGTTAACGGAAGTGGTTTGGGATGACCTGCCGTAGACGGTGAGAGCCCGGTACGTGAAAACCTGACATCTGCCTTGAACAGTGTTCCCGAGTAGCAGCGGGCCCGTGAAATCTGCTGTGAATCTGCCGGGACCACCCGGTAAGCCTGAATACTTCCCAGTGACCGATAGCGGATTAGTACCGTGAGGGAATGGTGAAAAGTACCCCGGGAGGGGAGTGAAATAGTACCTGAAACCGTGCGCTTACAATCCGTCAGAGCCTTCGACTTTGTCGTGGGGTGATGGCGTGCCTTTTGAAGAATGAGCCTGCGAGTCAGGGACATGTCGCGAGGTTAACCCGTGTGGGGTAGCCGCAGCGAAAGCGAGTCTGAATAGGGCGTATCCACACAACAGTGTGTGGTGTAGTGGTGTGTTCTGGACCCGAAGCGGAGTGATCTACCCATGGCCAGGGTGAAGCGCGGGTAAGACCGCGTGGAGGCCCGAACCCACTTAGGTTGAAGACTGAGGGGATGAGCTGTGGGTAGGGGTGAAAGGCCAATCAAACTCCGTGATAGCTGGTTCTCCCCGAAATGCATTTAGGTGCAGCGTCACATGTTTCTTGTTGGAGGTAGAGCTACTGGATGGCCGATGGGCCCCACAGGGTTACTGACGTCAGCCAAACTCCGAATGCCGACAAGTCCAAGAATGTGGCAGTGAGACGGCGGGGGATAAGCTCCGTGCGTCGAGAGGGAAACAGCCCAGATCGCCGGCTAAGGCCCCTAAGCGTGTACTAAGTGGAAAAGGATGTGCAGTCGCGAAGACAACCAGGAGGTTGGCTTAGAAGCAGCCACCCTTGAAAGAGTGCGTAATAGCTCACTGGTCAAGTGATTGTGCGCCGATAATGTAGCGGGGCTCAAGTACACCGCCGAAGCCGCGGCAACGTATTTATACGTTGGGTAGGGGAGCGTCCTGCATCCGGTGAAGCAGCAGAGTGATCTAGCTGTGGAGGGTGTGGGAGTGAGAATGCAGGCATGAGTAGCGAATAGGCAAGTGAGAACCTTGCCCGCCGAAAGACCAAGGGTTCCTGGGCCAGGCCAGTCCTCCCAGGGTGAGTCGGGACCTAAGGCGAGGCCGACAGGCGTAGTCGATGGACAACGGGTTGATATTCCCGTACCCGTGTATGTGCGTCCATGATGAATCCATTGTGCTAACCATCCAAAACCGTCGTGACCGATCCCTTCGGGGTGAGGCGTTGACGGGGCTGCGTGGGACCCCGGTGGGTAGTAGTCAAGCGATGGGGTGACGCAGGAAGGTAGCCGTACCAGTCAGTGGTTGTACTGGGGTAAGCCGGTAGGGAGAAACGTAGGCAAATCCGCGTTTCATATTCCTGAGAGGTGATGCATAGCCGTTTGAGGCGAATTCGGTGATCCTATGCTGCCAAGAAAAGCCTCTAGCGAGGACATACACGGCCCGTACCCCAAACCAACACAGGTGGTCAGGTAGAGAATACTAAGGCGTACGAGTGAACTATGGTTAAGGAACTCGGCAAAATGCCCCCGTAACTTCGGGAGAAGGGGGACCCCCATATCGTCAAGGCTTTTGCGGCCGGCAGCGGGAGGGGGTGGCACAAACCAGTGAGAAGCGACTGTTTACTAAAAACACAGGTCCGTGCGAAGTCGCAAGACGATGTATACGGACTGACGCCTGCCCGGTGCTGGAAGGTTAAGAGGACCTGTTAACCCTTCGGGGTGAAGCAGAGAATTTAAGCCCCAGTAAACGGCGGTGGTAACTATAACCATCCTAAGGTAGCGAAATTCCTTGTCGGGTAAGTTCCGACCTGCACGAATGGCGTAACGACTTCTCAACTGTCTCAACCATAGACTCGGCGAAATTGCACTACGAGTAAAGATGCTCGTTACGCGCGGCAGGACGAAAAGACCCCGGGACCTTCACTACAACTTGGTATTGGTGCTCGATACGGTTTGTGTAGGATAGGTGGGAGACTGTGAAATTCACACGCCAGTGTGGGTGGAGTCGTTGTTGAAATACCACTCTGATCGTATTGGGCCTCTAACCTCGGACCGTATATCCGGTTCAGGGACAGTGCCTGGTGGGTAGTTTAACTGGGGCGGTTGCCTCCCAAAATGTAACGGAGGCGCCCAAAGGTTCCCTCAACCTGGACGGCAATCAGGTGTTGAGTGTAAGTGCACAAGGGAGCTTGACTGCGAGACGTACATGTCGAGCAGGGACGAAAGTCGGGACTAGTGATCCGGCACCTCTGAGTGGAAGGGGTGTCGCTCAACGGATAAAAGGTACCCCGGGGATAACAGGCTGATCTTCCCCAAGAGTCCATATCGACGGGATGGTTTGGCACCTCGATGTCGGCTCGTCGCATCCTGGGGCTGGAGCAGGTCCCAAGGGTTGGGCTGTTCGCCCATTAAAGCGGCACGCGAGCTGGGTTTAGAACGTCGTGAGACAGTTCGGTCTCTATCCGCCGCGCGCGTCAGAAGCTTGAGGAAATCTGTCCCTAGTACGAGAGGACCGGGACGGACGAACCTCTGGTGTACCAGTTGTTCCACCAGGAGCACGGCTGGATAGCCACGTTCGGACAGGATAACCGCTGAAAGCATCTAAGCGGGAAACCCCCTCCAAGACCAGGCTTCTCACCCTTTTAGAGGGATAAGGCCCCCCGCAGACCACGGGATTGATAGGTCAGACCTGG